>NZ_FXWZ01000001.1 GCF_900184225.1 Brevibacterium ihuae
GCCGCGGCGGGGCCGGCGCCGAACTGGAAGATCACGCCGGCGCGGGTGGTGCTGCCGAACGTCACCTCCCGCGGGTTCTCCTGGCCCTCGGCGAGCGTGACGCCGTCCGGCAGCGTCGATTCGTCGAGCTCGACGACATAGGTGCCCGCACCGGGGACCTCGATCTGCCAGCGCCCGTCGTCCTCCGAGGTCGTCTCGGCGGTGCCGGCGTCGCCGGTCGCGGTGAGTCGGACCCCGGCGAGGGGCTCGCCCTCGCTGCGGAGGGAGCCGGAGATGAGATGCGTCGAGTCCGAGGCGAGGACGTCGGCGCCCGGGTCGGGCGTCGAGGCGGCGTGGGCGGCCGCGGGTCCCGCGAGGAGCGCGCTGAGGACCGCCAGCAGCCCGATGCAGAGCGCGACGATCGACGCGCACCTCCACCCGGGCCGATGCACGAGATCGTCTGTCACGGTGGGTGCCTTCCTGTTCCACGCACCCCGGCTCGCGTCGGTGTGATGGGAGTCACAGGGCGGGTGCTGAACTGGATTATGGCACATGGAACGTTTCGCGCCGTTTTCGCCGATGTCACGACTTGGCATCGACCGTTCGAGGCGGTCCGCGGGACGGTGTGCGGACCCGTGTCAGCGGTCGGCGGTAGGGTGCTCCCATGAGCTCCTCCGACCCCGCCATCGACGTCCCCGCACCGGCCGACACCGCGCCTCGGGACGACCCGGGACGCCCCGTCCCGAAGATCGGCCACCGCCCCGAGGTCGTCCGGTCGGTGGCGCCCTTCGAGGTGGTGAGCGAGTACTCGCCGGCCGGCGACCAGCCCGCCGCGATCGCGGAGATCGCCCGCCGGCTCGACGGCGGGGAGAAGGACATCGTGCTCCTCGGCGCCACCGGCACCGGCAAATCCGCCACCACGGCCTGGCTCATCGAGCAGGTCCAGCGCCCGACCCTCGTCATGGCGCCCAACAAGACCCTCGCCGCGCAGCTCGCCAACGAGTTCCGGCAGCTCCTGCCGCACAACGCGGTCGAATACTTCGTGTCGTACTACGACTACTACCAGCCGGAGGCCTACGTCCCGCAGACGGACACCTTCATCGAGAAGGACTCCTCGATCAACGACGAGGTCGAGCGGCTCCGCCACTCGGCGACGAACGCGCTCCTCACCCGGCGCGACGTCGTCGTGGTCTCGACGGTGTCGTGCATCTACGGCCTCGGCACCCCGGAGGAGTACGTCGACCGGATGGTCACGCTCGCCGTCGGGGAGGAGTGCGACCGCGACGCGCTCCTCCAGCGGTTCGTCTCGATGCAGTACGCGCGCAACGACCTCGCGTTCACGCGCGGCACCTTCCGGGTGCGCGGCGACACCGTGGAGATCATCCCGCAGTACGAGGAGCTCGCGCTCCGGATCGAGTTCTTCGGCGACGAGATCGAGGCGCTGTACACGCTCCATCCGCTCACCGGCGAGATCGTCCGCGAGGAGGAGGTCGTCCACATCTTCCCTGCGAGCCACTACGTCGCCGGAGAGAACCGGATGGGCCGGGCGATCTCCGACATCGAGGCCGAGCTCCAGGAGCGGCTCGCCGAGCTCGAGGGCCAGAACCGGCTGCTCGAGGCGCAGCGGCTCAAGATGCGCACGACCTACGACCTCGAGATGATGCAGTCGATGGGATTCACGTCCGGGATCGAGAACTACTCCCGGCACATCGACGGGCGCCCCCCGGGCTCGGCGCCCAACTGCCTGCTCGACTACTTCCCCGAGGACTTCCTCCTCGTCATCGACGAGAGCCACGTCACCGTGCCGCAGATCGGCGGGATGTACGAGGGCGACATGTCGCGCAAACGCACCCTCGTCGAGCACGGGTTCCGGCTCCCGAGCGCGCTCGACAACCGACCGCTGAGGTTCAGCGAGTTCCTCGACCGGGTGGGCCAGGCGGTGTACCTGTCCGCGACGCCCGGCGACTTCGAGCTCGAGCGCAGCGACGGCGTGGTCGAGCAGATCATCCGCCCCACCGGGCTCGTCGATCCGCAGGTCGTCGTCAAGCCCACGCGCGGGCAGATCGATGACCTCCTCGCGGAGATCCGCGATCGCGTCGACCGCGACGAGCGGGTGCTCGTCACCACCCTGACGAAGAAGATGGCCGAGGACCTCACCGACTACCTCCTCGAGCACGGGGTCCGGGTCCAGTACCTCCACTCCGACGTCGACACCCTGCGCCGCGTCGAGCTGCTCACCGAGCTCCGCGCCGGCGAGTTCGACGTCCTCGTCGGGATCAACCTCCTGCGCGAGGGACTCGACCTGCCGGAGGTCTCGCTCGTCGCGATCCTCGATGCGGACAAGGAGGGGTTCCTCCGCTCGGGCACCTCGCTCATCCAGACGATCGGCCGCGCGGCCCGCAATATCCGCGGCGAGGTCCACATGTACGCCGACACGATCACGCCGTCGATGCGCTTCGCGATCGACGAGACCGATCGCCGCCGTGAGAAGCAGATCGCGTACAACACCGAGCACGGCATCGACCCGCAGCCGCTCGTCAAGAAGATCGCGGACATCACCGAGCGCCTGCAGCGCGAGGACGCGGACACCCGGGAGCTCCTCACCGAGTTCGACTACGGACAGGGCAGGCGCGGCTACAGCTCGACGCTCACCGAGGAGCAGCGCGCGCGGGCGGCCGCCGGCGGGGGTGCGCTGCGCCCGCCCGCGGAGGACCTCGTCGAGCTCATCGGCGGGCTCACCGAGCAGATGCACACCGCGGCCGCAGAGCTCCAGTTCGAGCTCGCCGCCCGGCTGCGCGACGAGCTCGCCGACCTCAAGAAGGAGCTGCGCCAGATGCGGCGGGAGGGCCACGCCTGAGCGGGAGCGTACCGGCGGCGGGCGGACTGCGCTAGACTGACCTCTGCTGTTGGTGAGGGAGTATCCTCAACGCTGCGTCCGTCATCACGCTCCCGCCCGCGCGGGGGCCGGGCGCAGAGGCCTGGCGGGCACGCGCGCCGCCAGGCGGAGAGACTTGCGGCGGCCGACCGAACGGTGCTCCCCACC